>NZ_CP056900.1:0-4386 GCF_013797615.1 Citrobacter sp. RHBSTW-00017
TCACTCATCTGAAATTCAATCGAAAAGAGGAATGAAAAGTCGAGGAGGGGGAAGGCCAAAGATTGTCGGAAGCCCTTGGCTTAATTTAGGAATCAGTCGTTCTAAATGGTATAGAGATTTTAGAGGGTTATAATGTTTGGTTTTTTTAGAAAAAAAATTAGCAGCAATCAAGTCGACTTATACGTTAGCGATAAGATTCTAGGTGTTGCAAAGAAGGTTGTAGCCATAGTTGAAGCTAATGGCGTAACCATCGTTGATGGCGAAGGTGTTGTATTTTTAGCCGCTGGGCTTTTTCTCAATGCTACTTATCTTAAGGAACATGGGAGAAAATCAGACGCTGTAAGAGTTAAAGTTATTGGTTTTGTAAAGCACTACCTAGATTCAACAGATGATCAAAGTATGCTGGAAAGATTATCTGATAACACCCGCTGGTTTTCTCAAGGGAACATGTCGGGTTATTGGTTTCTTAATCAAGTCATTGGGGACCTTTGCGGATTGAAGGTTAATCCCATCCATCAACAAATTCTATCAAACGAAGTACTAGATACACTGCTGAAATTTTTCCACGAGCGCACGGTCACTATCAGTAAAACCCTCAGTGAAGACATATATCCATTTTATAATCCAGCCTGACTGTTTTCGTAGTTTGGGACAAAACAACCTATATCAGATAACAGCCCCGTATAAGCGGGGCTTTTTTTTTGCAGCCAGCACAGAATCTGACATACTGCATTACTCTTTAAGCCAGTACACACAGCGTCCCCTCTACGAGGTGCCGTCTGTGACTGGTTCAGGGGGCTCGCCGCCCCCCG
Source organism: Citrobacter sp. RHBSTW-00017 (assembly GCF_013797615.1). Taxonomy (NCBI): domain Bacteria; kingdom Pseudomonadati; phylum Pseudomonadota; class Gammaproteobacteria; order Enterobacterales; family Enterobacteriaceae; genus Citrobacter; species Citrobacter sp. RHBSTW-00017. Next base: position 813 of record NZ_CP056900.1, read on the forward strand.
AAACCCCGGGCATCCACTGCGAAACTTTCGCACTTTGGGTGCGAATATTTCTCAGCGGAGTAAGAATGGAAAAGCGCACGAGAGAGATCAAAATCCGCCTGACTGACTCAGAGCATCAGCGTCTGATCGACCGGTGTGACCGAACCCATCTGGCCGAATGGCTGCGTCAGCTCGGTCTGGGAGAACACACCGCCAGAAAGCGCCGTCTGCCCGATGTGGCGCCCGAACTGCTGCGACAGGTCAGCGGGATTGGCAACAACCTGAACCAGATCGCCCGCCGTCTTAACCAGCTCGACGGACTGAATCCCACTGAGCGTGTGTCCCTGCTGGCGGTGTTAAACAGCCTCGACCGCAATCTCGGTGAACTGCTGGAGCAGCACCGTGATCGTTAAAATTCACTCACGGGGTGCCGGTTCGGGCAGTGGCCCCGTTGATTACCTGCTGGGCAAAGATCGCCAGCGCAGTGACGCCCGCGTGTTGCGGGGAGACGCCGAACGCACCCGCGAACTGATTGACGGCTGTGACTTTGCCCGTGCCTACACCTCCGGCGTGCTGTCCTTTCAGGAAGCCGACATTGCCGAGCCTGAAAAGGCGCGTCTTATGGACGAATGGGAACAGACACTGATGACCGGTCTCGACAAAGACCAGTACGCCTGTCTGTGGGTTGAGCATCAGGACAAAGGCCGCCTCGAGCTGAACTTCGTGATCCCGAACATCGAATTACAGAGCGGGAAACGTCTGCAACCCTATTTCGACCGCGCCGACCGTCCCCGCGTCAACGCCTGGCAGACCCTGACCAACGACCGGCTGGGGCTACGCGACCCGAATGACCCGACCTACCGCCGCCCGCTTACGCAGGCCAGTGATCTGCCCCGCGACAAACAGCAGGCGGCAGAGAAAATCACCGCCGGCCTGATGAACCTGATGCAGCAGGGCGTGATCCGCAGCCGGCAGGACGTGGTGACGCAGCTGGAAAGCTACGGCCTGACCGTGGCGCGGGAAACGAAAAGCAGCATCAGCATTGCCGATCCGGACGGCGGCAGAAATATCCGGCTGAAAGGAATGATTTATGAGCGAGATTTTAAATTTGGCGAAGGGCTTCGAGGAGAAATCGAAGCAGCAGGCGCAGGATACCGAGCAGAGCGTGAAGCGCGAGTTCGCGAGGCTGGAGAAGTCTATCAGCGCGGAACTGCAATCAAGCTCGCAGAGCATCAGCAACGCTATCCGCGAGCAGAACGGCAGGTTGACGGGCATGCTCAGAACGTCAGTCTCAACGGCGATGGCGTGGATATTCATCTGCTTCGCCCTGCTGATTGGCATCCTGGGCGGGATAATTTGGTTTCAAGGCACGATCATCACCTCACGCCTGAGCGAAATGGACAGCTACAGTCAGCTGCTGGCGAGCCTGAAAGCGAAAAGCGGCGCGGGCGTGACGATTTACAGCGACGAAAAGAACCGGAACACCTACCTGGCGGTGCTGCCGAAGCAGGCGCACGGCGTGGAAACCTACACCTCGCAGGCCGGGAATACCGTGGTGAAATACACGGCGAAATAACCTCATCAGAACGCCCTGAATCGCGTCTGAGCGGTTTTAACACCGAGGATGAGCAAAACCATGACCGAGATGGAAAAACAGCTTCTGAGCGCCTTAGAGAGCTTACAGGCAAGCTACGAGCAACAGCAGGAGGCGTGGCAGGACAGCTACAGCAGTTTGCAGCACATGTTCGAGGCTACCTCACAGGCGCTGACGCACAGCGACAGGGTGTGTCAGCGCTTGAGCAGTCAGGTAGAGAGCTTGCGCGCGCAGGTCGAGAGCTTGAGCAGGAACGTCAGCCGCTTGATGCGCTGATTGCGCAGCATGACCGCGCCCGTGCGGAAAAGCTGCGCGAGCAACAGCCGGAGCCGCAGAAAAAGCCGACCCGGTACTATGGCCCCTCGATGTGACCTCTTTTCCGGAATCAGAATTAAGTGTACTATGTACTCCGTTAGATACAGGAGACAACCGTGAGTCACACGATTGAATTTATCGAGACCCCGATGTTTACCCGTCAGATAAAACAGATCGCCACGGATGAAGAGCTCAGGGAGCTGCAAAAGACGCTGATTGAGTCGCCGGACAAAGGCGATCTCATCCAGAAAACCGGCGGGCTGCGAAAAGTCAGAATGGCGACGGGCAACCAGGGAAAAAGCGGCAGCGCGAGGGTGATTTATTTTCTGGCCACCGCCGAGGTGATTTATCTGGTGATGGCCTACCCGAAAAGCACCAAAGACAGCCTGACGGACGCGGAGAAAGCCGCGCTGAAGACGCTGACCCAACAACTGAAAGACGAGGTGTGACATGAGTTTTTTTGACGAGCTGAAAGCATCGCTGGAAGAAGCCGTTGAAATCAAAAACGGCGTCAGAGAGCCTGCCCGCGTCACCCGTTACGAGCTGGCAGACGTGAAGGCTATCAGGGCACAACTGAACGTTTCACAGAGTGAGATGGCGAAAGTGCTGGGAACCAGCCTCGACACCATAAAAAGCTGGGAAACCGGACGCCGTAATCCGACCGGACTGGCGGCGAAGGTGCTGGCAACCATCCAGGCGAACCCGAAATTCTTCCAGGAGCTGGCGGCGCACTAAGCCGTTGTGACAGAAGGATTCGACAGGCGAGGCCGTTCGCGTGTAATTTAACGGCAACAGAAAAAACAAAGCCCCGGCATCATGCTCAAATCTTGGCGGATCCGCATGATAACCAGGGCCAGGTACGAAACCTTGAAAGGATATTAGCACATGAAACGTGCCAGACAACAGCCCGCCATAAGTGCAGGGCGCTTTGAATAACGCTGCACTCCAACTTTTCAACGAACGCTTACCGCACAAGCCGTACTTTTCGGACGATCTGCACTTTGGTGTACGCATTGCCGGTAAGGAGCGCGCGATTCTGGCGAAATACATCCAGTTCAACCAGCCTCACGCCATGTTCTGGCTCGGTTTTGACGTTGACCGTATCGGTGCCGCCATCGACTGGAGCGATCGCAATGCGCCCGCGCCTACGCTGACCATCACCAACCCCGAAAATGGTCATGCTCACCTGCTCTATGCGCTGAAAACCTCGATACGCACTGCACCAGATGGAAAAATGAAGCCGCTGAAGTACGCCGCTGCCGTAGAGAACGCGCTACGTAAAAAACTGGATGCTGACACGGGATATTCGGGGTTAATTTGCAAGAACCCGAACCATGGTCACTGGAAAATTGCCGTCTGGCAGCCGGAACTCTACACGCTGGACTGGCTGGCCGACTCGCTCGACCTGAACGCCGCGAACGATAAAGAAATCGTTGCCGATTACGGCTTAGGCCGTAACTGCACTCTTTTCGATAAAACACGCAAGTGGGCTTACCGCGCTATCCGTCAGGGCTGGCCGCAGTATGAGCAATGGCTGCAAGCCTGCTATGAGCGGGCCAGAGCTTACAACCTGCAATTTTCTGCCCCTCTGGATGAAAATGAAGTTAGTGGAATAGCTAAGAGCATTGCTAAATGGACATACAAAAACTTCTCTGAAGCTAATTTTTTGCAATATGTTGCAGATAC
>NZ_CP056901.1:0-2746 GCF_013797615.1 Citrobacter sp. RHBSTW-00017
AGACGATAGTTACCGGACAAGGCGCAGCGGTCGGACTGAACGGGGGGTTCGTGCATACAGTCCAGCTTGGAGCGAACTGCCTACCCGGAACTGAGTGTCAGGCGTGGAATGAGATAAACGCGGCCATAACAGCGGAATGACACCGGTAAACCGAAAGGCAGGAACAGGAGAGCGCACGAGGGAGCCACCAGGGGGAAACGCCTGGTATCTTTAAGTCCTGTCGGGTTTCGCCACCACTGATTTGAGCGTCAGATTTCGTGATGCTTGTCAGGGGGGCGGAGCCTATGGAAAAACGGCTTCGCCGTGGCCTTCTTGCTTCCCTGTTAAGCTTCTTCCTGGAAGATGCCAGGAAATTTCCGCCCCGCCAGTAAGCCGGTACCGCTCGCCGCAGCCGAACGACCGAGCGGAGCGAGTCAGTGAGCGAGGAAGCGGAATATCTCCGGGCTTATCTTTGGCACCGTACGCGCCATAGCTGCATTTTTTAATACGATGCAGGATAGGGCAAACGCCGCAAAATGACGTCATCCGACATCATTCCGCCGCGTTCGTCCAGTGACCTACAGTCGGCTCTGGGGTGTCGGGGCTGTGCCCTGACCAGGCGTTTTGGAGTATCGCCACCGTGGTGGCGGTGCTACAAAACATATCCTGTCCCTTCCTTGGCATCTCTGAAGTTTAGCCAGTATACACTCCGCTAGCGCTACGTGACTGGTTCAGGGCTGCGCCCCGACACCCGCTAAAAGCACTGACGCGCCTGCGGCTTGCCCAACCCCGCGCCGTCCGGGAAAGAATTTCCCGATCGACCCGACGTTTCTGTTTACCTGTGATGTTAACGTTTGGATCTTTTTCCCGGGTTTACCTATTTTCTTCTAATGAAGCGTTCACAGCTGACGTTAATAGATGGGTGCTTTCATGTTTGGTTTTTCACCAGGAGAACTTATGAACCTTTGCCCCGATGAACGTCTGCTCTTTGTGCGGATGATTTCCGCTATGCTTCGCCGTTCGGGCGGTGATGCGGGTGCTGTTATGTTTGAGGCGTATCGCCATATTGTGTCCGATACCAATCAAGCTCGTCGTTCCTACATGCTCGACCTGCTCGAAAGCGTCAGGCATGACTATGTACACGATGGATATACATAGTTGCCCTGGATACGCTTTTCGTCTAAGTGAGCGTTCTTTTCGTCTCTTTATTCGCCGTCCTGTATACCGAAGCGTGCGCTCAGCTTCTGATAAAGCGCTTCTGCCTGTTCGTGCATTCGCTCACAGTCGGCTGCCTCGTCATCAAGATCGAGCACGTCGAGTTTTTCGAGCAGCAGCAGCGACTGCGCCCGGATAAATTTTGCCATGTTCAGTGCGGCTGATTCCTGTTTTGTCATACGGCTTTTTCCCGGTTTTATGGTGATCGCAGACTGAAATCTTACTTCATTCACTTGAGTGCATAGCCATGCAGGTACGCAGAAATCATCAGCGCGTTTCTGAGCGGTTTTCAGGGGGTAAGATGTGTTCTTTTGCAGGTGAGGTCGTAGAAACGCCCTGAGAGCCTCTCAGGCGGTGCACGCAACGGATGTTATGTTCAATCTGGCGGTGCAGCATAGTTATCATCGCACCTACAGACCGCTTGTTGTATTCAGAACAATATTTATTTGTATAATTTGTATTTTGTTGTATTATTTCTTCAAATTAGAGCGGTGGGGTAATAATAATATGAATGGTATGTCTGACGTAAGACTAAAGAAATCAACTATTGAGAGCCTAAAAGAGTACGTGAATGACTTTGGCATGACGGTTGATGATGTTGTCCTGAACTTAATTGAAGAGAATAATTCATTAAAATCGTTATTAGGTCAGGGCTTTTCTTTGCCTGGTGGAGATAAGGACACACATTCCTTCAAGGATTACGTGATTCATAAGCTTCCAAAAGGAAAGATCTTGGTTACCAAAGACGGGCTTAAAGTTAGCAACATGAAGAAGGTATTGATCGAGGCAGGGAGCGCTGTAGGGATGGATGATAAAGAGCTAAACCCTGACTTTACGACCTATGAAATAGGCCGTTTTCTCTTCAAACATCTTCAGGGATAAAGGTGTCTACCAGTTCGTGGCCGGGATTTTAGGTTCAATTCAGCTAGTTCCCGGACAGAAAAAAAGCCACCGTGTAGGTGGCTTTTTTATTCCTGCTTTAGGCAAAGCATTATTGATAGCATTTGCAAGCAAACCGTTAGCGACTTCTGCTGAATGCTTCTGGGCGGATTCAAGTTCGAAGTGCAACGCTAAGCCGCCTGTCTTAGCTCAGCAAAGACCACTGAAGGTTGCCGGAATCCAAGACATTTCCGTGGCCTGCTATTCAGTGCTCTCTGGTACTTGCGGAGCTCCCCTGTGTGATAAGTCAGGTGTGGAATTTTTACGTATAAGGCCCCGCTAGGCGGAAACCAATACTGAAGCCAAATCACTGGTAAACAGCCGGATCTTCTTGTGATCCTTTTACTCTCGTCGTAATCTCATGTCCTGTAAACAAAAAAACCACCGCTACCAACGGTGGTTCGTTTGCCGGAATCAAGAGCTACCAACTCTTTCTTCCGAAGGTAACTGGCTTTCACGGAGCGCAGATACCAAAACTGTCCTTCCAGTGTAGCCGCAGTCAGGCCGCCACTTCAAGAACTCTGTAGAAGCACTCTACTACCCTGCTCCGTGAATCCTCTTACCAATGGCTGCTGCCAATGGCGTTAAGTCGTGTCTTTCCGGGTTGGACTCA